>NZ_JAKTNU010000002.1:239798-249798 GCF_022760955.1 Thermus neutrinimicus | reverse complement strand
CCGTTCCTGCGCTTTCAAGACCCCGTGGTCCAAACGGGTGCGACCCCCCTTGGGGGGTTTTCTCTTTTTCCATGGAAAGGACCAGCCCCCGCCCTAGGGCGGGGGTTTCCCTTTGGGGGACTAGAATCCCCTCACGTTCAAGAAGGGCTCGGGGTGCGGATTCCCCGAGGTGTTTTGCCAGGTGGCGGTGCTTTCGGCGTTTTGCAGGAGGGCCTGCTTCACCTGGGCTGGGGTGTAGCTGGGGTAGCGGGAAAGCACCAGGGCGGCCGCCCCGGCCACATGGGGGCTGGCCATGGAGGTGCCGCTGATGGTGTTGTAGCTAGTGGTGGAGGAGTTCCAGGTGGACAGGATGGAAACCCCCGGGGCGGCGAGGTCCACGTCCGGGCCGTAGTTGGACCAAGAGGGCCAGTCGTCCTGGCTGTTGGTGGCGCTTACGGTGATGACCTCGTCGTAGGCGGCGGGGGTGTGGTTGGCGGCGTTGTCCCCTTCGTTGCCGGCAGCCACCACCACCGTGATCCGGTAGTCGCAAACCGCCTTTTGGATGACGTTGTGGAAGGCGTTGGTGGAGCGGGTGCTGGGGCAGTACTGGCCGTCTTGGTCGTCGATGCCGCTTCCCCCGAGGCTCATGTTGATCACCTTGGGTTTGCCCCCGTTGTTGTGGCCGATAACCCAGTTGATGCCCTGGACGATGCCGCTGGTGCTTCCCGACCCGGCGTTGGAAAGGACCTTCACCGCCCATAGCTCGGCGGCGGGGGCCACGCCCAAGACGCCCACGCTGTTGTTCACCGCGGCCACCGTGCCCGCCACATGGGTGCCGTGGCCGTTGTCGTCGTCATAGGCGGCTTTGCATCTGCCCCGGCACTTCACCACCGCATACCCCCCCATCAGGTTGGTGAGGTCCTCATGCCCCACCTTGATGCCGGTGTCCACCACGTACACGGAGACGTTGGCCCCCTTGGCGGTGGTGGTGGGGGCACCGATGCGGTCTACTCCCCAGGGGATGGTCTGGGCGTAGGCCTTGACCTCCTGGTCCGGGGTCAGGGCGTAGACCCTGGGGTCTTGGGCCAGGCGCTGGGCCTGGGCGGGGGTAAGGTTGCGGAGGATGATGGCCCCCAGGGCCTCGAGGCGGTCCTCCGCGGGGATGGAAAGGCCGTGGGCCCTTTCCAAAGCGGCAAGGCGCTCGGAGAAACGGGCGGGAAGCGTGGGCGAGGCCGTGGGCTCCAGGATGGCGATGTAGGTCTGGCCCGCTTCCCTAAGGGCCTGGGGCTTCAGGGTGGCCTGCTGCTGGCAGGCGGCCAGGGCTAGAAGACTTAGGGCCAGAAAAAGCCTTTTCATACTTCCTCCTTGTTTACGCCGCCAACTTTATGTCCTGCGAACCGGGGTTGTCAAGGCCTATAGTGGAAGGCATGGATTTTCTCCTGGCGCTTTCCCGCCCTCCTTTGGTCCTCGGGGTGGACCCTAGGCCCGAGCTTCACGGGCTTAAGCCCCTAGCCCACCTAAGGCGGTACACGCTGGAGCTTCTTGAGGCCCTGGCTCCACGGCTGGCTGGGGTGAAGTTCCAGCTGGCCTTCTTCGAGGCCCTGGGCCCGGAGGGGCTCGGGCTTCTTTTTGAGCTGGCCAGCGCCGCCCGGGTCATGGGCCTGCCGGTGATCTTTGACGGGAAGCGGGGGGATATCGGTTCCACCGCCGAGGCCTATGCCAAGGCCTACCTCCAGCGCTTTCCGGGAAGCGCCCTTACCGTGAACCCCTACCTGGGCCTTGATGCCCTAACGCCCTTCTTCCAGGCGGCCCGGGAAAGCCAGGGAGCGGTGTTCGTTCTGGTCAAGACCTCCAACCCTGGATCGGGGTTTTTGCAGGACCTATCGGTGGAGGGAAGGCCCCTTTACCTCCACCTGGCGGAGGCCCTGGCCCGGGAGGGAGAAGGGTATTGGGAGGGGGAGTGGAGCCGCATCGGCATGGTGGTGGGGGCCACCTACCCGGAAGCGGTCTTAGCGGTGCGGGAAAAGGCTCCCCATGCTCCCTTCCTCCTCCCCGGGGTAGGGGCCCAAGGGGGGAGGCCCCTGAAGGGCCCCGGCCTTTTGAACACCGCTAGCCGCGCCCTTTTCTACCCGGGAGGCAGGCCGGATCTCGAGGGGGCCTTAAAGGCGGCGGAGGACTTCTATAAGGCTTTGGTAGAGTAGGGGGGATGGATGTCCTAGAGCTCTACCGCAGGACGGGGGCCCTTCTGGAAGGGCACTTCCTCCTGCGCTCGGGGTGGCATTCGCCCATCTTCCTGCAATCCGCTGCCCTCCTGCAGCATCCCCTCTATGCGGAGGCGGTGGGGGAGGCCTTGGGCAAGCTTTTTGAAGACGAAAGGGTGGACTTCGTCATCGGCCCGGCCCTGGGCGGGGTGGTGCTCTCCTTCGTGGTGGCCAAGGCCTTGGGGGCCAGGGCCCTTTTCGCGGAAAAGGATGGCCAGGGAGGGATGACCCTGCGCAAGGGCCTCACCGTGAACCCGGGGGAGCACTTTGTGGCGGTGGAGGATGTGGTGACCACCGGGGAGAGCGTGCGCAAGGCCATACGGGCAGCGGAGGCCAGGGGAGGGGTCTTGGTGGGCGTGGGGGCCATCGTGGACCGAAGCGGGGGGGTGGCGGACTTTGGCGTCCCCTTCCGGGCCCTGCTTAGGCTGGAGGTGCCCCAGTACCTTCCCGAAGCCTGCCCCCTGTGCCGGGATGGTGTCCCCTTGGAGGAGGTTTGAGGCCATGCGCCTTGTGGCCTGGCTTCTTCTTCTTCCCTGGGCCTTGGCCTCCTCCCCGGTGGAGCCGGCTCGGCAGGCGGCGGAGGCCTGGCTTGCGGGAAAGCTTTCGCCGAGCCTCGAGGAGGTCCTGAGGGCTTCCCCCGAGGAGGCTCCCGGGCTTTTGGAGCGCTACGCCCTTTTCCCGCCCCCCCCAAAGGGCCTCTCCCTCAACCTGGATAGCCCCAGGGTGGAGGGGAACCGGGTCCTCTTCCCCGCGGCCGTGGGGGAGGAGGTGGGGGAGGTGGTGGTGGTCCTGGAGGGGGGGGAGGCTAAGCGGGTCTACTTCCGCCCCCAGGGGCTTTCCCTCCCCGGGTACCTCCTGAGCCCCTTGGCGGGGTGGGGGTTCTTGCTCCTTTCCCTTTTCTGGGGCTTTCTCCTCCTCCAGCCCTCACCCTTTCGCGCCTGGCTTTTGGAGGCTTTTTCCCTCCTCCGCGCCCACCGCGGGCTTTACCTTTTCACCAATCTCCTTCTCTATGGCCTCTTTGCCCTGGGGAGTGTGCTGGCCTATGGGATGCCGGAGATGGCCCGGGCGGTGCAGGCCCTTTTCGGCGGGGCCCTCGAGGCCATTGGCTTGGAAAAGGCCACGGGGAAGGGCATCCTGGTCCTGGCCGGGGCGATCTTCCACTGGAACTTTGGCCAGGGGCTTTTCCTCACCGGGCTTCTGCCCGCCCTGCTTTTGGGGATTCCCGTCCTCCTCTTGAATGCCCTTCGCTATCTGGTCTTCGGTTTCGCCCTGTCCCCGGCGCTTTTGGGCGCTGCCTTCCTGGTCCACCTCCCCACCCTTGTCCTGGAGCTTCAAGCCTACATCCTGGTCACCTTTGGGGGACTGGTGCTTCTGGCCAAGACCGCGGGAGGGGAGGGGTATAGGAAGGGGCTTAGGGCCTTGCTACTCACCTTCTACCTGGGGGCTCTTTTCCTGCTTTTAGCGGCCTGGTATGAGGCCTGGGAGGTGAGCGCGCTCCTATGAAGGTGGCCATCCTGGGAGCTGGGGCCTGGGGCACCGCCTTGGCGGTCCTTCTGGCCAGCAAGGGGATTCCCACCGCCCTCTGGGCCAGGAGGAAGGAGCAGGCGGAGGCCCTTAGGGCCAACCGGGAAAACAAGGACTACCTGCCAGGGGTGGCCCTCCCCGCTTACCTTTACCCCACCGCGGACCCCCAGGAGGCCTTGGAGGGGGCGGAGCTGGCCGTGGTGGCCCTGCCCTCCAAGGCCCTGGAGGAAACCTTAAGGCCCCTGCCCAAGGCCCCTTGGTATCTTTCCGCCACCAAGGGGCTTTTCTTCAAGGAGGGGGAGCTCTACACCCCCAGCGAGGTGGTGGAAGCCTTAACCGGTAGGCCCGTGGCCGTCCTTTCCGGCCCCAACCACGCGGAGGAGGTGGCCCGCTTTCTCCCCACCGCCAGCGTGGCGGCGGGGCCTTTGGAGCTAGCCAAGAGGGTGCAGGAGCTTTTCTCCGGGCCCACCTTCCGGGTCTACACCAGCCAAGACCGGCGGGGGGTGGAGCTGGGTGGGGCCTTGAAAAACATCCTGGCCTTGGCGGCGGGGATGGTGGACGGGCTCCGCCTGGGGGATAACGCCAAGGCGGCCCTCCTCACCCGCGGCCTTAGGGAGATGGTGCGCTTCGGTGCTGCCCAGGGGGGAGAGGAGGCCACCTTTTACGGGCTTTCCGGCCTGGGGGACCTCCTGGCCACCGCGTATAGCCTCCACTCCCGAAACCGAGGGGCGGGGGAGAGGCTGGTGCGGGGGGAGGCCTGGGAGCGCCTCGAGGACCGGGGGGTGGTGGAGGGGCTCTATGCGGTCAAGGCCCTCATGGCCTGGCGGGAGCGGACCGGGCTTGAGCTTCCCATCGCCGAGGCGGTCTATGGGGTGGTCTATGGGGGGCTGGATCCCCTAAAGGCCCTTTCCGCCCTCATGGCCCGGGAGCCCAAGGGGGAGTAGCCCCTTGGCTTGGCCAAACCCCGGTGCCGCAAGGGGTGGGGGCCTACAATAGGGATCCTGGCCCCAAAGCTTCCCCAGACCTTGGAGGAGGAGGCCCGACCCCCGGTGAAGCGGGAGTACCTGCGGGGGCGCGTGTACGCCGTGGCGGGGGCCAGCGCCCCCCATAAGCGGGTGGCCCTCCCCGTCGCTGCCCGCTTTCTGGAAGCGGCCAGGTCCAGGGGATGCCGGGTGTATAGGAGCGGCATGAAGCTCAGGATCCGGGGTGAGGCGGTTTACTACCCCGACGTGATGGTGGTATGCCGGCCTGGGCCTGACCCTGGGGGGCGAGGAAGTCTTCCGCCTCTAGAGCACCTCGGCCAAAAAGCCCAGGAGGGCAGTGCGGAAGGCCTTAGGGTTTTCCAGGTTGGAAAGGTGCCCGGCCTCGGGGAGGATGAGCAGGCGGGCGTCGGGCAGGGCCTTGGCCATGGCCTTGGCCTCCTCGGGCGGGGTCAGGGTGTCCTCCTCCCCCACCAGGACCAGGGCCGGGCGGCGCATCCCGGGAAGAAGGGGGGTGGAGTCGGGGCGTTCCGCCAGGGCCAGGAGGCTTCCTGCCACGGCCTCGGGGCTGGCCTCCAGGATGAGGGCCTTAGCCCTTGCCATCACCTCGGGCTTCTCCTCCCGGGTGGTCTTGCCCAGGTGGCTTGGGAGGAGGGCCTCGGGGAGGAAGCCCACCCCTTCCGCCAGAACCCTTTCCCTCAGGGCGTGGCGGTTTTTCCTGCCCTCCTCGGTGTCGGCTCCCGCGCGGGTATCCGCCAGCACCAGGCCCAAAAAGCGCTCGGGGGCCCTCCGCCAGAGTTCAAAGATGAGGTAGCCTCCCATGGAAAGCCCCACGAAGACCGCCTCCTCCAGGCCCGCCTCGTCCATCTCCCCCAGCACCTTATCCGCCGCCTGGGAAAGGGATAGCCCCAGGTAATGGGGGGCCAGGACGGGAAGCCGCCCCCGGAAGTAGCCCATCTCCTCTTCCCACATCCGGGGGTTGTAGGGGAATGCGTGCAAGAACACCACGCCTCGCATCTAGGCCTCCTTCACCGCTTCCCCCTCGAGGCCCAAGGCCTTGAGCCGGGCGATGAGGCTTGGGTCTTCCACCACCACATAGTTGCGCCCATCGTGGCTCTCCGCCCTAAGGAGCCCCGCCTTGGCGGCCTCCTTCCAGGCCTCCATGAGGTCGGGGTACTGGACCAGCAAGGGGGTCACCTTATGGGCGGGGTAACGCCTCACCGCAAGGCCTCCTCGAGGGCGTGCCAGGCCAGGGTGGCGCACTTCACCCGGGCGGGGAGCTTGGCCACCCCCTGGAGGGCCAGGAGATCCCCTAGGGCGGGATCGGGAGGGGCCCCTTCCACCACCATGGCCTGGAACTTCCTGGAAAGCTCCAGGGCCTCCGCCACCTTCTTCCCCTTCACCAGCTCGGTCATGAGGGAGGCGCTTGCGGTGCTGATGGCGCACCCTTGGCCCTGGAAGCGGATGTCGGCGATGGTATCCCCTTCCAGCCGCACCATCACCTCCACCTGGTCCCCGCAGGAAGGGTTCATGCCCCCGGCGGTCTTGGTGGCCTGGGGCAGGACCCCGAAGTTTTTGGGGTTCTGGTAGTGCTTGAGGATGATCTCCCGGTAAAGCTCGTCAAGGACGCTCATGGATTCCCCCATTATAACCAGGCCCGGTACCGGGTGTGGATGCGCAGGAGGGCCTCCACGAAGCGGTCCACCTCCTCGAGGGTGTTGTACAGGTAAAAGCTCGCCCGGGCCGTGGCGGCCAGGCCCAGCTTCCGATGGAGGGGTTGGGCGCAGTGGTGCCCGGCCCTCACCGCGATTCCCTCCAGATCCAGGAAGGTGGCCAGGTCGTGGGGGTGGAGGCGGCCTAAGGTGAAGGGGATGACCCCGCCCCGATCCTCCCCCCGGGGGCCATACACCTTGAGGTCCGGCACCTCCGCAAGGCGGTCTATGGCGTACTCCAAAAGGGCCCGGTCATGGGCAAAGACCCGCTCCATGCCCACTTCCATCAGGTAGCTGGCCGCTTCTCCCAAGGCGATGGCCTCGGCGATGGGGGGGGTGCCGGCCTCAAAGCGTTGGGGAGGAGGGGCGTAGGTGGAGCGGTCCACGTGGACCTCCCGGATCATCTCCCCTCCCCCCAGGAAGGGCATCATCCCCTCCAGGACCTCGTACCGTCCAAAGAGCACCCCGGCCCCCGTGGGCCCCAGCATCTTGTGGCCGGAGAGGGCAAAGAAGTCGGCCCCCAGGGCCTTCACGTCCACGGGCAGGTGGGGGGCGCTTTGCGCCCCGTCCACCACCACCAGGGCCCCCACCTCCTTGGCCTTCCTGGCGATCTCGGCCACGGGGTTGATGGTGCCCAGGACGTTGGACATGTGGACCACGGAGACCACCTTGACCCTTTCCGTGAGGAGGGTGTCCAGGGCGGAGAGGTCCAGCCGGCCCTCCTCGGTGAGGGGGATGGCCTTGATCCGGGCTCCCTTAAGCCCCGCCACCAGGTGCCAGGGCACAAGCCCCGCATGGTGCTCCATTTCCGTGACCAGGACCTCGTCCCCTTCCTTCAGGTTCCTCAGGCCCCAGGCGTAGGCCACCAGGTTCAGGGCCTCGGTGGTGTTGCGCACGAAGACGATCTCCTTCTCCTCGGCGTTGAGGAAGCGGGCCATGCGGCGCCTGGCCTCCTCGTAGGCCTCGGTGGCCGCCACGGAGAGGCGGTAGGCCCCCCGGTGGACGTTGGCGTTGAGCTCCTTGTAGTAGCGGTCCAAGGCCTCCAAAACCCGCTGGGGCTTCTGGCTGGTGGCGGCGGAGTCCAGGTAGACCAGATCCGGCCGCCCAGCGATCAGGGGGAAGTCCTCCCTTAGGGCGGTAAAGTCCATGCCTCCAGTCTAGCCTTAAGCGCGGAGGTGCGCCTGCCTTGGGAGAAGGGTGTCGAAGGCCACCACCAGGGTGGAGAGGCTCACGACGAGGGCCCCACCTCCAGCACCGCCATCATGCCCCGGTCCTCGTGCTCCACGATGTGGCAGTGGAAAACGGTCTTCCCGGGAAGGTTCTTAAGGGGAACGAGAAGGCGCGCCACCTCTTTGGCCTTCAGATTGACCACGTCCTTGAGGGCGCGGTAAGGAAGAGGCTTGCCGTTCGCCGAGAGAACCTGGAAGGGGTGGGTGTGCAGGTGGAAGGGGTGGTCCATGTCCCCTTGGTTTTCCACCTCCCACACCTCGAGGTCCCCCGCCCGTCCCTGGAAGTCCACCCGGAGGTGATCGAAGGTTTGGCCGTTGATGAAGAATTTCCCGGCCATCATGTCCTCGGTGAAGGCGATGCGCCGGGTCACCCTGGCCTGGTTGGGGTTGAGGGGGGGTAGTGTGGCCAAGGCCTTGGGCAGGGGGAGGGGTTTGGGGCGGGGTGGGGCCACCAGGGTGAGGAGGGTTTGCGGGCTGCCAGGGCTTGCCCCCGTGGACATCCCTCCGTGGCCCATGTGCCCCATCCCGCCCATAATGTGGATCCCTCGGTCGTAGGGTAGGGCGAGGAGGCGGAATACCCCTTCCTTCTGAAAGCGTACCAGGACCTCAGCCCGTTCCCCGGGGGCCAGGAGGAGTTCGGGGATCTCATAGGGTTCCTCCAGGAATCCCCCGTCGCTGGCGATGAGGTAAAGGGGATGCCCCTCCAACCGGAGCCGGTAGTAACGGGCATTGCTGGCGTTCAGCAAGCGGAGGCGCAAGGTGGCCCTGCCGGCCCGCAAGGTGGGGCGGGAGGCCCCGTTGACCAAGAGGAGGTTGCCCTCCTTGCCGTTGATCCAGTCCATGGGGGAGTGGGGGGCAGGGCGGCCTCCCGCAAGCTCCAGGTCCTTTAAAACGAGAAGGTGCTCCTCGGCTTCCCGGAGCTCAGGAATCCCGTCCAAGGGGCTTTCCACCACCATGGCCCCCGCCAGTCCGGCGAAGAGCTGGGGGGCCACCCGCCCGTGCAGGTGGGGATGGTACCAGAAGGTTCCCGCCAGGTCCTGTGGGACGGTGAAGGCGTAGCTCCAGGTTTCCTTCGGCGGGATTTCCAAAAAGGGGTCGTCCACCTTAGGGGAGATGGGAAGCCCGTGCCAGTGCAGGTTCGTGGACTCGGGGAGAAGGTTTTCCAGCTCGAGGCGCACGGCATCCCCCGGGCGCACCCTGAGGGTAGGCCCTGGGAAGCTGCCCCCGTAGGTCCAAAGCCGCGCTTCCCGGCCCACCAGGGAAAGGGGGGTGGGGGCAACCCTCAGCCGCACCTGCAAGAGGCCATCCCGGCTTTTGAGCACTGGGGGTTCGGGAAAGGAGGCTTGCCCTCTGGCCCGGGGGGAGAGGAGGAGGCCTGCGGTAAGCTTTAAAAGGGTTCGGCGATCCGTGTTCATACCTCCAGAGGGTAGGGGGGGTCTGTAAAGGAAGTATAAAGGTCCCTTTGGAACCCTCTAGAGCTTGGCTAAGGCTTTCTCCAGCCGGCTTCTAGCCTCCTCCACCACGGGCTTAAGGACCTCCTGCTTTTCCGGAGGGAGGGCCTGGAACATGCCCTGGGGGTCCTGGAGGAGGATTTCCACGCCCTCACCGCTTTCCCTGAGCACGGCGTTGCAGGGGAGGAGGAGGCCGATGTCGGGTTCGGCCTCGAGGGCCTTGGCGGCCAGGTTGGGGTTGCAGGCCCCGAGGATCAGGTAAGGGGGCCTTTCCAGGCCCAGGCGGGCCTTCAGGGTGGCGGCCACATCGATCTCCGTGAGGATGCCGAAGCCTTCTTCCTTTAAAGCGGCTTCCAGTCGGGCACGGGCCTCGGCCAGGCTGGTCTGAAGGGTTTTCCTTAGGTCCGTCATGATACCCTCCCTGCCTAAAGTGTAACGGAACCTGAGGGAGAAGGCTCTTCGTGAAAGCCATATTGAGCGGTTTATGGGGGTATAGGAAGGGCCCTACCGGGGTCACTCTCCCAGGAAGAGGCCATGCCAGGTGTGGACCCAGACCTCCCCCGTGTAGGTGTTCACGGAAAGCATGCCCTCCACCTCCTTGCGCCCGAAGTCAAAGGTGTAGTACCCGGGGAAAGCCCCGGCTTCCAGCACCTGGGCACCCGGGAGGTAGCCTTTCAGGAAGGTTTCGGCCAGCTTCCTGGCTTCCGTCAGGGGGAAGCGGACAGGGGTCTGCACGGGCCCGCCCATCATGCCGTAGCGGGTGTTCCACATCATGTTGGGGCCAGGTTCCGGGGAGACCACTCCCGTGTAGCGATCGGCGATGAGCTCAAAAAGCGCCTGCCCCTTCTCGTCCACCACCTGGGC